>NZ_CP010977.1 GCF_000949425.1 Paenibacillus sp. IHBB 10380 | reverse complement strand
CTACACTTTTTCCATATTTAATCCGCAAATTCTCTACTTCTTCTTGCATAACCACTTCTCCATTACGTATGAAGATGACCTCATCAAAGATTCGTTCAATATCACGGACGAGGTGAGTGGAGATGACCAAGCTACTATTCTCATTGTAGTATTGTACAATCGCATCCAAAATTTTACCACGAGCGACGGGTCAACTCCCCCAATCGGCTCGTCAAGTAAATAAAGTCTAGCATCACGTGACAAAGCCAGTGTTAATTGTAGCCTTTCACTCATTCCTTTAGATAATATACCTACACGGTCTCCCTCGTTCAGTTTCATGAATTGAAGCATTTCACGTGCCTTTACTATATCGAAATCTTCATAGAAATCTTTATAAAAAGTAAGGGCATCTCGTACTTTCATCCAAGGCTCTGTCAAAGGACGATCTGGCATAAAGGAGACCACTCCCTTACTTCTCTGTCCTAAGGGCAGATCTACTATTGATGCAACTCCAGAAGTGGGCTGAACTAGACCCGCAGCAATCTTCATCAGCGTACTCTTGCCGCTCCCGTTACTTCCGAGTAGACCTACGATCTTCCCTGGCCCTATCTCAAGTGTTACATTCTTTAATGCATGTTTAGATCCATAAGTTTTGTTTACACCATTTAGTCGCAATAGACTATCCACGATTCACGCCCTCCTTATCTTGACTCTCGTCATTCTTCTTAACCGCATCAGCTACGATAGTTACAATATCGTTATCCTCAAATCCAAGCTCCTGCATTCCAATAATGAAGTGATTCAACAGATCTCCTGCCATTTCCCTCTTAATGATCATAATTTTGGACTCCTCACTTGTCACGAATCTCCCCAACCCGCGCCTAGTCTCGACAATTCCTTCTCGTTCGAGCTCTTGGAACGTTCTCTGAACAGTATTCGGATTAATTTGTAATTCGGCAGCTAGTTCACGAACTGAGAGAATTTTATCCCCAGCCTGAAGTATTCCTGTTACGATCTGTCTTTTGATATGATTCATAATCTGTAAGTAGATCGGTAAATTGTTATCGAATTCAATGCTCACAATGTAGTAACCTCCTTCTAAACTTAATGTATCTCTGTACTAGTTAAATAGTACACTATGACTGAATAAATGTAAAGCCTATATATCCAACATGAGAAGATTTCCCCCAGATTTATGCCTAATTACACAGAAAGAGACCCGCAGCAACGAGCTACGGGTCTAAAGTTTATATTATTATAGGTTAAGTTATATTATAAGCTTGGTTCATTAAAATACGATGAGAATTAGATTTCAATTTCATTACAGATCATTACAAATCAGTACAATATATGAACAGTAATAATTTCTCTTCTTTCATGCTATAATGTCCGTGAATGTATTGGAATAATAATACACGTTAGATGGTAAGATAGCATCCTAAGGAGAAGATTGGACTTGGAAATCAAATCAGATCATACAACCCACGACATTATTAATGTCTGCCTGCTTGTAGGAAAAATTATGCTCCAGAGTGGAGCAGAGACGTATCGTGTCGAAGATACAATGAATCGCATAGCATCTTCCCTCGGACTTCCACACTCACATAGCTATGTGACTCCAACAGGTATTGTTTTTCAAGCAGATGGTACTGAATCAGCTAGATTAATACGCATAGTTGAACGTACAACAGACCTCCAAAAAGTAGTGACGGCTAACGGTATTTCAAGACAACTAACCTCCGGTCAAATTTCAGTCCAAACAGCACACGAAATGCTCATGCAAGTTGATGTTGAGACTCATGCCTTTCCAATATGGGTTCAGATTATAGCAGCTTCGATAGCAAGCGGTTGCTTTGCAATCATGTTCCAAGGCGGGTGGCGCGACTTTGGTCCAGCTATTCTTTGTGGGGGATTGGGTTATTCGACTTTAATTTATTTACATCGCTTAGTAAAGGTTAAATTTTTCCGCTGAATTAATGAGTTCATTCCTAATTGGGGTTCTCTCACTCCTCTTGGTTAACATAGGCTTCGGTCAAGCACTCGATAAAATTATTATAGGTTCCGTCATGCCACTTGTTCCGGGACTCCTGATTACCAATGCAGTCAGAGATTTAATGGCAGGTCATCTCGTCTCAGGATTATCGCGAGGAGCAGAAGCATTTCTAACGGCTTTCGCCATTGGAACAGGAATTGCCGTTGTTCTCACTATTTTTTAATTGAAAGAGGTTCCCGTCATGATTGAACAGCTAGTCACTAGTTTCATTGCTTCCGCAGCCTTCAGCATACTTTTTTAATGCACCCAAAAAATCTCTCATTCAATGCGGTCTTGTGGGCATGCTTAGCTGGCTAGTCTATTACACTCTAATTCTAAACAACGTAGACAGTGTATTCTCAACGCTAGCAGCAACCGTCATCGTAGGCGTGATCAGCCAGCTATTTGCGAAGCTATATAAAATGCCTGTCATTATTTTCAGCGTATCAGGTATCATTCCCTTGGTACCAGGTGGTCTAGCTTATGATGCTACGCGTAGATTTGTAGAGAATGATTACAATACTGCCGTGCAATTGGCTGCTCAGGCCTTTCTCATTTCTGGATCAGTTGCAGTCGGCCTAGTATTATCAGAAGTATTAAACCAAATGGTGCGGAGAAAAGGCACAGCTTAAACAAAAACCAGTCAAAACACGTAAACAAAGTGTTTGACTGGTTTTTTGTTCTGTTTGCACGATCATTTACCGATAAGTGATAAAAAAATAGCTCCTGACGCATGACGCATACAGAAACCATCTTTAATATCTTAGTCTTGGGTATTTCCTGTCATTTCTTATTTCATCTAAAATTAGATTAACCCATAAGGTAAGCACAGTGGCTGACCTGTTCGTGGATCATAAATGATATCACTTTTGACACCATAGAGATCTTCCAGAACTTCTGGTCTCATGACCTCAAGCGGAGTTCCCGTCTTAATAACAGTCCCTTTCTTAATAGCAACAATATGCTGAGCATACCGGCTAGCATGGTTCAGGTCATGAACAACCATCACAATTGTTCTCTTCTGCTCTTCGTTCAGTTTTTGTAGTAAACTCAATACTTCAAGCTGATGTGCCATATCTAAGAAAGTCGTAGGTTCATCTAAGAATAAAATATTATCGTGGACTTACCCGAACCGTTCGCACCTACTAGAGCCGTAATTTTTCCAGTAGGAATGTCTAAATGCAGTTGATTCACAATCAAATGTTGGTCATAAGCTATGTCTAAGGCTTCTGTTACAATCACACTGTTCACTTCCTCTCGGTTATTAAGCAGCTAACAATCATTATGGTTTAGAGCACTTATTTCACTCTTATGTAATTATGAGATATTGATAATCATTATCATTTACTATTTTAACAGGTGATCTCGATAGTGTTCATCATTAAATTATGAACTAACAGAACTCGTTAGATTGAACCCCTCTTTCACTTTTCCGCTATCTCTTAATTTTTCATAATAACTATTTCAAGCTGATTAAATCTATTAAAAAAATCACCTTTCTTGTATAGCTAACTGTTGATTTTGATAGTAGTCCAAGATATCCAACACTTCCTATCATATTATAAGTCCAAGGAGGTGAATATATTATGACAATCCAATTTGTAGATTTAAGAATATCCAACCAAGCTAGTTCTGATACAACTCCTGTTATAATCCCTTTAGCAGCTACTCCCCATGTTTTCGGAGATATCGGAATCCAAACCGCTGGAGTTTTACCAGAAAATCAGAGTAACGTCCGTGTGGTCTTAACGGGATATGTAAAAACGGAAAATAACCCGCTATTTAATACCAACACGATTCGTGTTCGCAGAGACGGGACAATTATTTTCACAACAAATTTTGGCGTTGCTATCAGTAGAGAAAATGAAGCTTTTGGTTTTTCTGCAGTTGATTTCCCACCAGCAGTAGCCGTTGCATCAGGACAAATCCAATATACAGCCGAGATTTTCACAAACGCAGCTACCACAGATCAATATAATAACATGCAGGCAAGAAACTTTAGTGGGATTGCAGGAGCAGGTAACTTCACAGGCTAAGGAATATATACAAAGCGTGATGAAGATCGCGGATGTTCCTGAACTAAGACCCATAAGAAGCACACTTTGAAGAATGTGCCTTCATATGGGTCATTTTTGTTTTAACCAAGTTAATACAAAAATGAGTGGAGGACATCTTGCGGTACTCCTCTCAAAAACAACTCAAAATTCTAGAAGTAAAACAAATAATAAAAAAAGACCCCTTCTCTACAGCTAGCGTAGGTGAAGTGCACCCCTTAAAATAGACATTGGAAAAACCCCCTGGGTATGCCGATGAAATTTAAGGGGTGTATTTTTATGGCAATCAAAGGGCAAAAGTTAAAAACGTATTCAGAAGAGACAAAATTAGAGGCAGTTCGCTTGCATACAGAGGAAAAGTGGACGTACCGAAAGATTACGGAACATCTGGAGATTCAGGATAAAGACCGGGTTAAATGTTGGATGAGGAAATATCGGGAGCAAGGAGAGTTCGGTCTGCTGGATCAGCGGGGACGTCGTAAGGAATATATAGATCAGGATCGATATGTTCATCAGCTGAAACGGGAGAACGAGATGCTAAAAAGTGTTTGGAAATCTGGAAACAGGAGGAATCACTCAGAAATACAACATCATAAGGGAAGCAGCAGAGCAGTACAGTATTACTGGACTCTGTAAGTTGTTTAGCGTCTCCAGAAGTGGATATTACGCATATGCTAAACGCCAGGTCCAAGATCAGAATGCAGAGGACAAAGTATTGATTAGACAAGTCTACAAGCGCTATGACAGAATTTATGGTTACCGGCAAATCCAACTATTTTTACTGCAAGATCACGGTGTATGGATGAATCATAAGAAGGTATACAGGCTTATGCAGATTATTGGGATTCGTTCGCAGATTCGTCGTAAACATCGTTGCAATTATATCTCTTCGGTAGGTAGGTGGGCGGGTCTCTCAAAATGTATTGAAGCGCGATTTCCATGCAGAACATCCCAATCAAAAGTGGGTAACCGATGTGACCCAGTACCGTGTAGGAGATACTTGGCTGTATCTCTCAGCGATTAAAGACCTATTCAATAACGAGATTGTAGCCTACCAAATGAGCAAGCGCAACGATAACCAGCTCGTTCTACAGACCTTTTCGAAAGCCTTTAAAAAGATAAAGGACGTGTCTGGATTAGTCGTGCATAGCGACCAGGGATTCCAGTACACGTCCTACGATTACCACGACATGCTGCCAAAGGTTGGCGCCCAAATCAGCATGTCTCGTCGAGGCAATTGTTATGACAATGCCTCAATGGAGAGTTTCTTCTCGCATCTCAAAACGGAAGGACTCTATCCTTATAATATCCGAAATGTGGATGAGGCACAAAGAAGAATTGAACGATTTATCCAGTTTTATAACGAAAGCCGTCCGCAGCGAAAATTAAAAAAACTGACGCCGGTTCAGTACCGACACCAGTTTACTGCTTAGGTGTTTTTTCAATTGTCTACTAAATGGGGTCTTGACCAGTATTTGACTGGTTTTTTGTTCTGTTTGCACGATCATTTACCGATAAACGATAAAAAAGATAGCTCCTGACGCATACAGTAACCATCTTTAATAGCTTAATCTAGGGTATTTCCTGTCATTTCTTATTTCATCTAAAATTAGATTAACCCATAAGGTAAGCACAATGGCTGACCTGTTCGTGGATCATAAATGATATCACTTTTGACACCATAGACATCTTCCAGAACTTCTGGTCTCATGACCTCAAGCGGAGTTCCCGTCTTAATAACAGTCCCTTTCTTAATAGCAACAATATGCTGAGCATACCGGCTTGCATGGTTCAGGTCATGAACAACCATCACAATTGTTCTCTTCTGCTCTTCGTTCAGTTTTTGTAGTAAACTCAATACTTCAAGCTGATGTGCCATATCTAAGAAAGTCGTAGGTTCATCTAGGAATAAAATATTCGTTTCTTGTGCAAGCGCCATTGCAATCCACGCACGCTGACGCTGCCCACCCGATAATTGATCTACAGGTCGATCAGAGAACTCACTCACTCCAGTCATTTCAATGGCCCAAGCAATAACTTCTCTATCCTTCGTACTTAGAGAAGAACCCATTCCTTTCCGATGTGGAAAACGTCCGTACTGAACCAACTCTTGAACAGTAAGCCCTTCTGGTGCCGTTGGATTCTGGGGAAGAATAGCTAATTGTTTAGCTACATCTTGTGTTTTTTGCTCGTGAATAGATCTACCATCCAAATACACAACACCGCTCTTAGGCTTCATCAGTCTAGCAATCGTTTTAAGTATCGTGGACTTACCCGAACCGTTCGCACCTACTAGAGCCGTAATTTTTCCAGTAGGAATGTCTAAATGCAGTTGATTCACAATCAAATGTTGGTCATAAGCTATGTCTAAGGCTTCTGTTACAATCACACTGTTCACTTCCTCTCGGTTATTAAGCAGCTAACAATCATTATGGCTTAGAGCACTTATTTCACTCTTATGTAATTATGAGATATTGATAATCATTATCAGTTACTATTTTAACAGGTGATCATGATAGTGTCCATCATTAAATTATGAACATTTATAGATATCTGTCCAATTTCCCTCTCTAAATAACATTAAAAGCTACCCCATGTTTTTTCATCTTAAATAGATTGATGATTTTACATTCTTTCGATAAACCCTGATATAATTTTAACAACTGTTCCAAAAATAAATTTATACTTCAGGAGGAATATCATTGGCATTTCCCGCTTCGCAACTACATGAGTATCTTGAGAAATATGTTTCTTTTTTAATTATTGAGAAAAACTTGTCCTCCAAATCTATTAAAGCTTATCTCTCTGACTTGAGCAGGCTTCACAACTGGCTAACAGAGAACAATATTGAAACTATAACCAGTGACAGCCTTCACCACTATTTCCATAGCTTCAATGGTTCCAGCCCACTTAAAGATTCTACAATTAAAAGAAAATACATATCAATCAAGGCCTTTTTTTTATTTTTGGTTCAAAAGAATTGGATTGAGCAATCCCCTCTTCATAATTTCGGAAAGAAATTTAAAACAACAAAGAGAATTCCAAAAACACTGACAATAGAAGAAATAGAGCGATTGCTTCATTCGCCTCAAATGGATCGGAACAAACTGACCACTCCATTTCACACTCGCTTATCGATTCGGAACGATGCCATCATTGATTTATTATTCTCAACTGGAATACGAATTGGAGAGCTCGCACAAATTCATCTACAGGATATCGATCTAAAGAACAAAGTTGTTGTTATTTTTGGAAAGGGGCGTAAAGAGAGGTTACTATATTTATCCAGCACTGAGGTTGTCAATAAACTTAATAACTGGATCGAGGTTAGAGAGCTTTTTGAGCCAAAGATCGATACTTTATTTCTGAACAAGTATGGCCAAGCCTTATCCATATATGGGATTGAAGATATTTTTACCAAATACAGGAAACTCGCTAATATTAATGAAAAGGCCACTCCCCACTATTTGCGTCATTCTTTTGCAACACAGCTTCTTGAGAACGGGGCCGATCTTCGCTCCGTCCAGGAAATATTGGGTCATTCCAGCGTAAGTACTACAGAAATCTACACAGAAGTTTCCGTAAAAAGAAAACGAGATGTCCTTTCCCAATTTAATCCCCGTAACCGGCTGGAGACCTCCTAATAACTATGAATTATTTGGAGGTGTTTAGTTGCTATCGGGACGACAGTTAACGGTTTTAAGCAAAATAGAACAGGCTTTTGATAATGACAATACGATTGTTCATTTACATGGGCCAGCCGGGGGTGGGAAAACGACCCTAGTAAAAGAATATGTCCAATTTGTAATTTCGAAATTTGAAGATTGGTCGGTTTATTACATAGAGGGCAAGAAAAATCCTGTGGAAGCTTATGCGACTATTACGCTTGCTGAAGGAATAAATCGGCCAAAACATGAATTATCCGGCTTTAACCTCAATTTTGGGTTTAAAATTGCAGAACTTTTCAATTTAGGTATCGCAGGAGTTTTTCAAAAAAAACCTGAATTCGATCCCAAGGTGAACTTTGTGATTGGAGAGTTGAGAAAAAAGACAACTTCCAATATTTTAATTGTAGCAGACAGCTTCCAATATTGGGATACGGCCTCTCAAAGTTTTTTGATGACACTTAAGAATTACCAGAAGAAACTGCTTGGTAATAAAAGCGTGAAAATATTACTGGTCACAGATGATGATACAAAACAACTGTCTGAGTATATTGATCTCAAGACACTGTATTTCGAAGGCATGGAATTAACATTCTCTCTTCCGGGAAAATCAGAATTGCGCGAATTACTTTATTTATTAGGATATAAGGATTTGAAAATAAGTGAAGAAGAATTAGATATCATCATGTCTATTACAGGTGGTCATCTGGAAATTATCAAACTTTTTATTGAGGGATATTTTTATTCGAAACAGGGGAAACTATCAACCGATTCAAGTTTAATAGATGTCTTGAAAATGCTTGAGTATAGATTGGACAGGTTTGGTGAAAATAAAAAAATTCTCTCTAATGTTTTGCAGGCCTCATCTATTATCAGTGGAGATTTTAAAGCGGAGCAAATAAAATATCTTCTCGGAGAAAGCACTGATATCGATGCTTTACTTAAAGAATCTTGTGAAGGCACCATACTTAAAGAGAGTAACCACTTCATCTTTTCAAATGTTTTTATTCAACAATTATTCTATGAAAAATTAAAAATGAGCGGTAATAACTTCAAATTCAAAATAGAATATGCGAAATATTTAAAGGAACAAGAGCCTGAAAATTATGTGGGTAGAGCCTACTATTTATCTTCTGGAGATCATAATAATGAGTTTAGCTTTGAGATTATAGAATTATTTACGTTAGCTTATTGTCGAAATATTGAAAGCTCTACTGAAGATGCCGAATCTAAAAGGATCGAAATATTGATCAAAGAAAAAGTAGATAGTTGTATGCATATTCATGGAGTAAGGACACAATATAATAATTTTTTACATTTGAAAAATGCGTATGGGTTATATTTTCAAGAGAAATATGACGAAGCTAACAAAGAGTTAGATCAAGCGTCCTTAACTGGACCGATGCTTTTGATGTCAGAAATAAAACGGATGCGACTAGTGATTGCTTTAATGCTAAATATGAATACTAAGAATGTCAGACGCTTAGCCGGAGAACTTCACGACATTTTGCTTGAACTAAAGTGGCATGAAAAAGAACAATGGTGTAAGATCGCATTCACATTGTTTTCAACTTATTCCAACAAACTTGATGATTTTCATCAGAGTGAAAACATTGTTAACGAGTTACTTGCCTTCATTAATATGAATTATAAAAATAAACTATTTGAATATATGAGCAAGATCATTTCCCGTAAAGCTAGTGTTTTTAAAAACGCAGCAGTATCCAGACATTATACGGCTGATAGTGTTGTCTTTTTTGAAGACAGAAAGGATTATTTACAGTATTACTTGGCGCTCTGCAATCATTCTGGAAATTTGCTTGTAGTTGGAGAGTATGATAATTCGATATCCGGATTGCAGAAGTGTCTAGAGTTAGTAGCAGAACATCCCATTCTTCAATTTCCATCTCAAGATAAGGTTTTTAACAATTTGATTCTTGCAACTTTCTTGAAAAAATATAGGGAAACACAAGTTTTTGATGAGAAATCGATATCGTATGCGATAGCTGAATTCGAAAAAGAAATTTCTGATGTTTCCTGTGAGAGTAATGCTATCCTCTACATAAACTTGATCAATCTATATGTCATAAAAGGAGATTATGACTCAAGTCACGATATGCTTGACAATCATTTAAATAAAATTTTAAAGGGTAATGAAGATAGCTTCTATCGTTATCATATTTCAAACATAAATCTATCAATGAGTATTCTGCAGCAGTCGTGGAAAGAAGCTGCGAAATACCTAAACCAAATAGAAGATAATTTCCCAAACTTTCACAAAAAAAATGAAGATTTAATTCAAAAGCGTAATTATGCTTTAAGTTTATTAGTTAATAATAAAATTTGTATGAGACCTGATCAACTGGATAAATGGGTCTATGAACACTCCAATCCTCTGGATGATGCTGGAGGTTTCTACTGTCGTCTATTTTTATTTTCGGATTTGCAATTTACATCTATTTAAACTCGGAATGTTTATATACTAGACTAATAATTGTGGAATATATGTCTTCATAGGCGAGTTGAAGTCTGCTGAATGAATATGCAAATGAACTATGGCTTGTCGTATATGGTGAGGTTGCGATGTCTATTAAATAGGGAATCCCATTATAGTCAATTCTGAAATCTATTCTGCCGTAGTTAGTCAGATTGGTCAATTGGGCCACTTGAATTGCAATATTTTTAACATGCTTAGTTGTACTGACCCGTAGCTCATCAGATAATGAATAAAACTCGTATTGGTCATGGAAAGAATGTTCGTATGTCAGGATATCGGATTTTAATTTGTTGTTTCCATCTATTGAGATGCCTACCGGTTCCATGGCATGGATATCATCATCAGATACAAACAAGGGAACCTCACATTCGTAACCCTCAATAAATTGTTGTAATAGAATAGGTCTATTTGTTGGTGAATAAAGACCCTCAAGTATTAATAGCGTGTTCTCATCAAAAATAAAAATTGAATTCATATCAAGACCAATACTCGCTGATTCATGCATGGGTTTAATGACTACTTTTGTCCCAAAAGTTGGTTTTTCTTGATTAATCCATCTATTATTTCCCGAAAATACCCAAGTTTTTGGTGTGTTGATCTTATGTGCTTCCAGATATTTTGTATACATGTATTTGGCCCGACAGAAAGAGGTGATTAAAGCATTAGATCCTGTATAGGGAATCGCCATCAAATCACAAAAGGATGGAATCAAAGACTTTTTTCCTACATGCTTTCCATTTCGTGATAGATTATAGACCAATTTGTTGTTTTTATAGTAAGATTCTTCAAGTATTTTTGCTATGAAATTAATTTCATTAAAAAAGGAATTGACATAGAAACCTGCTGCCTGGATACCATTATATATCTCCGAGTATTCCTGATCCGAGAAAAATTCGTTATAATCGGAGAATTCCATTTTTTGACCATTGATCATTCTCGTTTGTGAGCGAGAATTGGTTAACAGAGCAATTTGATATTTATTTTGTATTTCGGGAACTTGCAGCTTTAATTGTTCAACAAGAATTCTGATATCATCCATAAATAACACCTCCAAATAATTCATAGTTATTAGGTCATAAGAGAATTGATTTGAAGGAAGTTATTTTGATCTAGAAATTCACCATTATAGGAGACACTCATTAGACCAAATTATATTCTCAGCACATCTTTTCTTATTTTCAAAGTTATATATTCGCCTTCCAATTCCAATATCCTCCTAATATTCAATCATATTCAACAAAATAGAGCAGATATAGACAAAAAAGACAGATAAACTTTACAGCTCAACTGTCAGGTTATGTCTTTTATCCTATTTCTTCTTCGTTGCTATCACATACGGCTCTACCGCTGATAATAAGCAATGTCAGTTGCGGTTACATCAATATATTCTGATTGAGAGTTTATGTAAATTAGCATACACCTGCTGAATTCGATGTCTTCTCCCCTACTCATTTGCGCCTTACGCTATAATACCTCATCGCCCGGGGTACTCCTTTGATTTCCAATTCTCCGTTGTAGAAAAGATGACGGAGTCGATTGTTCTCACTCGAATGCATTTGGAGCATTACATGTGTGAAGGCAAACTTCACTTCCTGCGCTGAAAACTCATTGATTGCTATTCCGTATTTCTAAAGGTCTATCCAATAGATTAACCTGCCTCTCTCATGCGAGCTTCAAATCATCCAAATCTCTAGTACATTTGTTCGTCATCCAACATCAAATTTCCTATGCTACAACAGATAAGCCCCTGTAATCTGGTTAGTCTGAATTTATATCTAAATAAGCATTGGAAAAGACCCGTCTTCTACACGTTTACGTAGATCTAACGGGTCACCATTGTTCTAATGAACTTTTTTCTATCTACTTCTAAAACTTTTCAGTTTGACTCATCTGTGCATCAATCAGCCATACACTACTTTAAAAGCCTCTTCTACTTTGGGTAGAATATCGTCCCACTGTGCATCCGGATCCTTGCTCACCGTTACGAAATCTCTAATCCCAAATATATTGTCAATACCTTCTATACTGAGTAGAGCACTCGCCAAGGGATGATCTGTTGAATCGCCACTTTTCAATGATGTACTCCCAGTACCTTCAAATATGGTCTGATTTGTATTGATCTTGATTGAATTCGGATTCGGTGTTTCCTGAACATGAATTTCTATTGCCATGTGATCACTCCTTTATATGCTATTGTAACATGTTGAGGCCAAGCTTACTAAATACTCTGAAATTCAGCCATTAGAACCTCCCCCACTTGAATGAAACATGGGAGGTTCTTGGCCTTGTTTTACTACATTTTGTTGCATAAGTTCACTATGGCTTGCGCACTTTCCGCACGGTTCGCGTCCGCTTTAGGAACGAATCTATTCTTGCTTTGTCCATTCATCAATCCAAGTGATCTGACTGCTTGAATTTCTTCAACAGCCCATGAGCTAATCTGCTGTTCGTCGATGAACACAGGTCTCGAACCCATCGGTACCGCTGATGCTGCGTTTCTTAACTTATAGGCACGTACGATCATCGCAGCCATTTCTTCGCGTGTGATGGTTTCTTGAGGTGCAAATGTGAACTTATTCTTGCCATTCACCAAGCCGTTATGGTGGGCAGCGGAAACTGCGGAAGCATACCAAGCGCTACGATCGACGTCTTTAAAGGATACAGTACCAGTACTTGCATCCTTTAGGTTCAAAGCGCGAACGAGCATCGTTGCGAACTGAGCACGGGTCAACCGTTGCTCGGGACTAAATGTACTATCGGTCGTGCCTTCTACCACATGTTTGGCCGCGAGCTCCTTCACAGCAGCTTGCGCCCAGTGACCTTCCAAATCAGTAAATGATTTGTTGTATTCTAATACTGCATACTTGCTGAAACGATAAACGTCCGCTTTAAGCTTGCCGTTGTCCCAGTAACCATCAACGTATTCCAATTTCCCATCGTCCCCAACAAAATACACACCAAGAAGCATTTTATCCGCCGCAGGGTCAACGTTGAAGACTAAAGTAATAGGTGTTAGGAAACGGTCTATCTTCACTTCTTTTCCATCCTTCGTTTGTACTGACAGACTGAAATTGAACATCTTACTCGCCAACTTCAACTTCGTTGTCGAGCTATCTGATTTCCCAAGAAGAGATTCTGCTATAGATTGTTGCACTTCATCCATCTTAAAGGAGATGAGCGCGCCTTCAGTCTGCCCAGCCGGAATCGATTGCTGAATAGCTTTCAGTAACGAAGAAGGAAACACAATCGTGAAATCGCCTTTATTGATTTCAATCGACTTCGATCCCACAAGCTCCGCTGTTCTCAACGGAAGCAGAACACCATTCTCCTTTTCTCCGAGGTTAATGGATATGATCTCCCTACCACTTTTCAGAGATTCTTCATTAACGATCTTTTGGATAGCATGATTGCTGTTACCGCTGTCAGTGACACTACTGCCACCCGTTCCATTTCCGTTACCATTCCCCTCATCAACGGGTGGAGTAACTGCAAGAATGACGGTTCCACCTTCATTCATACCTGGAAGACTAAAGCTTACTTTTTGATTGTTCGTTACGTTGTAGACTGCTCCACTATACTCATCCTTCAATTGGCTTCCCGCCACAAAAGGTACACTCATCGTAATGTTTTTAGCCGCTATTGTCGTATTAATGACTGTGACGATATCCTTATTTTCATAATTTTTGTTGAATGCCAGATATCCTTCTTCATTCGATGCAGCAAGTGATGTCCGTATTCCTTTAGAGAACACTTTGGAATACTTAGCTCGGATATTCAGCAACTTCTGATAATGATCATGCAGTGGCTTTTCCGTTTCTAACTGATCCCACGGCATATCCGCACGGTTTTCGCTGAATTCTCCCTTACTCATGTCGCCTGCATTTTTTCCAGAACGCCCTAATTCTTCTCCGTAGTAAATGACTGGCTGTCCTTTGGAAGTTATTTGTAGCGCTGCTGCGATTTTTAGTTTCCCTTTATCTCCTGCTACGTAATCGGACAGGAACCCATTCTCATCATGGCTGCTCAGGAACTGTCCCATCGTTCTTGTGTTATCCATCTTCGCTTCACGGTCAGCCAGATAAGCTTCAACTGATGCAATATTTCCATTCACGAAATCTCTTGCATTCTCATTGAAACTGAAGTCAAGAAGACTATCCATTTGACCGCTTTGGAGCATACCTCCTTCACTATCTACAGTTGCACCATAGTATTCGCCGATCATTTTGAAATCCGGGTCAATGGCAGTCAATCTATTCTTGAATGCTTTCCATGTCGTGTCTTCAACATGTTTTACGGTGTCTACACGGAAATAATCAATCGTATCCCCGCGATTTGTTGTAGCACGTTCCAGCCAACCCGCCTGCCAATCCATCAGTTGTTCTCGAACGTCAACATCCTCTGTGATGAAATCAGGAAGTTGGGCTAATTCCCCCTTTATCGGATCTTCATCTGCGGAGATCCCGTCTGTTCTCAGCATATTGGCGAAACGGTCCTTGTCTTCCTGCGTGATGTCAGGGCTAGTGTCCCCTGGTTTAAGACCATATCCCGTGTGATTTAAAACAACGTCTACCATAATTTTAATGCCTTTATCATGGGCCTTATCGATTAACTCTTTGAACGTTTCTAGATCGCCAAGATGCTCATCGATCTTCGTGAAATCCTTGGCCCAATAACCATGATAACCATACTGTTTACTGTTGAAATCAAGACCTTTGTTGAAATCGATGTTGTCAACAATCGGTGTAATCCACAATGTATTTATGCCCAACTGCTGCATGTAATCTAACTTGTCGATAAGACCTCTGAAATCACCACTGGAATGTTCTTCAATCCAGTAGCAATCGAATCCTTCACTGCAAGAGTCTGTTCCATAAGATCCGTGTCGATCTTCACTTTCGAAGGTCCGCCCAATGCCGTAAGATTCATATAAGCTTCCTTGTAAGTCGTCGATTGATCTGATGAAACATTCAGTGTCAGTACCGCATTTTCGTTAGATGTGATCGACGAGGGATTAACGTTCGATTTGATCGTCACCACAGGTATGAAGTATTCGACAACCGATTTTCCGTTGATTGTATTGTGTGGATCCGTCACTTCGGTCGTGTTTCCATCCTTCGTCACCAAGAAAGTGTACTCATAAGTTCCACTCTTCACGTTAGTCAACGTATAACTGAACCATTCCTTAGCTGGATCGTAAATCATCAGTTGTTCCATCCCGTTGACTTTAACTTTCACACCTGTGATTGTAGGCATTTGACCGCTTTGGAAAAGAACATCGTCTCTGTACATAAACGTCATGTTACCATCCTTCAGAACAGGTCCCCTAATGCTTGGTAAAATATCAAGTTCTTTAACCATACTCGTCACTTTAACTTTGGTAAACGTATCTCCAGGTGTCACCGAAATGAGGCGATCATCCGGAAAATCCTGTTTAGCAGTGTTCCAATCTGTACCTTTACGAAGAACAAATCCGACGCCCGTCGCTTGAGGTCCAATTTCAATCATCATCACAGACGCCACACCGTTCTCTACCTTTTCAAAATCAATCTGGTCATTCTTCACACCCGTGTTCCATACCCAAAGATTCCAATCTTTGTAATCCTTATCTGGGCGGATGTAATTGAATTGGACGTAACGCTTGTCGTTAACTGGTTCCGTCGTAACGGTAACCGTTATATTTGTTGTCTTGCCGCCATAAGTGACTTTAATCGTTGCAGTACCTTTAGCGACTGCCTTTACTAAGCCTTTTGCCGTCACGGTAGCCACTTGCATGTCACTTGAAACGTACGTAGCTTGATTCGTTACCGTTCTCTGGCTGCCATCATCGTATTTCGCATTTAAGGCTGTTTGATGACTTTTACCTACTTCTAGAGCGTAGTTGGTTTTGTCGGGTTCTAACGATCTAACAATTGCTGCTGCAGTATTTTGTTTAATAATAACTGCAGTTAAAGGGTCAAGAATAATAGAATCCGCCGTAAGTACAAATCCAGATTTCGCAGAAACCTCATTGAGCCCTGCTTCATCGTTATCTACTAGAACCTTACCTGTTGTTAAATCTTCATCAAACGTCATGGTTCTCTCCGTGCTGTCAGCATTCACAAATACATAATAATGACCGGTTCCATCTGTTGCTTTGTTCTTGTAACCGATAATGAGATCGCTCGATTGAACCTCTGGCGCTGAGATCAAAGTGATATTAGAGTCTACTAGCGACTTATCACCTAGTCTAAACGCATCCGTCGATTTTCTTAATGCTATCAACCCTGCTGTATATTCTCTGGTTGTATTGTTTACAGGATATTGCATTTCGTTCGTTGCTTTCTCCCAATCAAACTTGTTAATTGCATCGGAAGAGTCATAGGAGTCATGTACGAAATATCCAAACACATCACCTGTCTCATCTGCTGATTCATGATATTTCTGTTCCGGCTTTCCTGCTGCTTTCCACTGCTTGGTTCGGCCATATTCCTGTCCTGCATGGAGAAAGGCGGTCCCTTGGGAAGTCAGCATTAACAGATTTCCAAGTCGTATCCGCTTATGGATCTCCAGATCATTTGCTGCTATGGAAGGATCTTTCTTAATCGACTGAGCAATAATATCATATAACGGCAGGTTGTCATGGGCTTCGATATACTGGACCATGTCACCCGGGTCATCATCAGCCGTATTGCTTGGCTGCGCTTTGATATTATTGAGGATCACGTTGATGTCGCGGCGCGCCACCCGTAATAAATCTCGGCTCTCCTTCATTACCAAATCCGGATTTTAATTCATTTCTTATCTCATCGGAGAACACGCCCACACTGTCTGTTTTATCCATCCAGTCCTGATCTG